>NZ_JBQSFD010000002.1:0-35426 GCF_052373795.1 Streptomyces sp. BR1 | reverse complement strand
GCGCATCAAGCCCGCCGTCGCCTCCCTCACCCGAGCTCTGGCCGATGCCGCCGCGCGTGCCGCGGCCGCCGGTGAGCGCTGGACCTGGACGGTCGAATCCTCGACCTCCGCCGCCTGACTGATCTACCGCCCCGAAAGCCGCGGGCCCGGCGCCTCCCTTCCACAGTCGCCGCCGGGCCCGCTCTCTCCCGAAGGAGTACGGACAGCATGACGGAGCAGCCGACCACCGCGAACCACGACGAGGGCGAACTGGCCACCGTCTCGTACCTGCCGGGTGCGACCGCCGTACTCGAGCAGCCGCACCCGGGCGCCGGCCCCGACCCCCACGAGTCCGCCCCCGCTTTGGATGGCACGACCGAGACCACCACCACGGTCGACCTCACGAAGACGAGCGAGCCGGAGGTCCTGGAGGGCAAGGTCCTGCCCGCCGAGGGCTGGCCGCTGGCCGATGACCCCGAGGGCGACAAGCCGTGGATCAACCCGCTGCTCAAGACCAAGGAAGGCCGCAAGGCCCGCCGGATCTACCTGCAGCGCCTCGCCCGCCGCAAGGCCCGCCGCTGGGTCGGACGGCAGACCACCACCCGAGGCGTCGTCCCCGCGACCTTCCGGGGCACCAAGCGCGTGCACACCTGGACGCGCGGCGTCGAGTCGCTGACCGCCGACGCGGCGAAGGACCGCGCCCGGATGACCGCGAAGGACGCCTCCCGCGCGGCCCGTACGGCGCAGTTCGCCGTGATGAACCGCGACGCGAAGAAGAAGGCGTCGGAGAAGGCCGCGCAGGAGGCCAGCGTCGCGCTGGTCCAGGCGGAGGCCGCCGCCTCGAAGGCGAAGACGAAGTTCGCGCAGCGCGCCACGGCCGCGTACCTGCCGCTCCTCGGGGTCGACGTCACCGGCATCGTCATGGAAGGCGTGCCCGGCCTGGCCGCCGGACTCGTCATCAACGCCGTGGTGTTCGCCCGGGTCGGCAAGACCCCGGACCTGGCGCCGGAAGACCTGGAGGCCCTGGAGCGCGCCGAGGCCGGACTGCCCGACCGCTTCGAGCTGGGCATGACCGCCCGCGCCTTCGAGACCATGCTGCAGGAAGCGCTGACCGAGGACGTCGGCGTGAAGCTCTACGCGATGAAGGTCAAGCCCCACCCCTGGGGCTTCGAGGTCCAGGTCGTCCTCAACCGCGAGACCCCCGAGAAGCTGTCCGCCAGCCTCGACAAGCTGGAGGCGTGCCTGCCGGGCGTGCGCACCAACTCGATCCTGCTGCAGCAGTCCGCGGCCGCCCGGAACGAGTGCACCCTGCGCATCCCCGGCGAGGACCCGTGGCGGGCGGTCCCCGAGCTGCCGTACCGCAAGCCCAACTCCGTGACGACCAACGACATGCACAAGGCGCAGATCGGCGCCGACATGGGCGGCCGCTCCCTCGCACTGCCGCTCAAGCGCACGAATGCCTGCGTCGTCGGAAAGTCCCGCTCCGGGAAGTCGACGGTTCTGCGCGCCATTCTCGACGGGCTCACCAGCACAAACGACCGCATCATCATCGGAATTGACCTCGGCTCGTACGGATCGGGATTCGGCCCGTACCGCAAGGCCATGGACGCGGTCGCCTGCACCACGGCCGACGCCCGCCGCGTCCTGGAATGGGCGCTGGCCGTCGGCATGAAGCGCCCGAGCCTGTTCGACCGCTTCGGCATGGGCCTGAACTGGGAGTCGTCGCGCGAGCGCCCCGGAATCACCGTGGTCATCGACGAATTCCCGGCCCTGGTCACCGCCGCCAAGCAGGAATACATCCCCGAGCCGGACGAGGAGTTGATGGAGGAGAAGCCGCTGCGCCTGGACGCGCTCGTGCAGCAGCTCGCCCTCACCTCCGCAAAGTCGGACGTCACCTTGGTCGTCGCCACCCAGGCCGTCACCAAGGACCGCATCGGCTCGAACGCGTGGCTCTCCGAGCTGCCCGTCCAGGTCATGTGCGCCTGCGACACCGACGACATCAAGCTGATCGCCGGGGGCGGCGCGATGGCCCAGGGCTGGCGCCCCGACCGGCTGCTGCCCGCCATGGGCAACGCCATCAACGACGCCTCCGTCTGCTACGTCCTGGCGGGCGCGGACTACTGCGAGCCCATCCCCTACCGGGCGTGCATCACCGACGACGACGAGGCCCTGCGCCGCGCCGAGGAGCGGGTGAAGGCCGGCCGCCCCGTCCTCGACGACGCCAGCGCCCGGTTCGTCGGGATCCGCAACGTCGGCGACCTCATCCGCGACGACATCTTCGCCGCCGAGGACGAGGACCAGGAGGAGGAGCCCGCCGCCCCCGGCCTGGTCCTCATGAAGCAGATCCGCGAGCTGTACCGGGACGCCGAGGTCACCGGCATGACCGCCCCGATGCTGTTCGAGGCCCTCGCCAAGGCCGACCCCGACACCTGGAGCCGCGAGCGCCTGGTGGTGCCCGGCGAGGACGGCGAGGAGGACACCACCATCACCGAGGACGAGCTGCTCGCGCACGTCTTCAAGGCGGTGCTGGAGCCGCACGGCCTGTCCTGGGCCAAGGACAAGATCCGTGTGAAGGGCATCCCGAAGCCCGTACGCGGCTACGCCCTGCGCGACCTCAAGAAGCTCCTCGGAGAGACCGACGAGACGGCCGCCGAGGGCTGATCAGCCCCCGGAACACCTCCGGAACATGCAGGTCAGAGGGGCGGAACACCCCCGGAACAGGGCCGGAACACCGGCCCGGCCCCGGAACAAGGTTCCGCCCCCGGCCCCCAGGTTCCGCCCCTGTTCCGCCCGCCTGACCTGCACGTTCCCTGACCGTTCCGGCCCGTGTTCCGCCCGGAAGATCCACAGGAGTCCGAAATGCCGATCGAGCCGTGGCAGCCCCTCTCACCGGACAACGGGAGCCTGTTCCTCGCCTTCGAACGCCGCTTCCGCTACTTGGTGACCGAAGCCGCGTCGGCCTACCGCAACGTGCAGATCCCGACCGTCCTGGACTGCCCGATCTGCGCCGCGGACACGGGCTTGCGCCTCGGCTTCCAGACCGGCGTCGACGCGATGCTGCAGGCGAAGTGCCCGGCCGGCCACATCTGGGCAGAGCCCCGGGTCCCGCTCACCCACTGGGAGTCGTACTGCCGCAT
Organism: Streptomyces sp. BR1; assembly: GCF_052373795.1. Lineage (NCBI taxonomy): Bacteria > Bacillati > Actinomycetota > Actinomycetes > Kitasatosporales > Streptomycetaceae > Streptomyces > Streptomyces sp. BR1. Next base: position 32,310 of record NZ_JBQSFD010000002.1, on the reverse strand, counting down.
CCAGGCCGGACAGGGCGAGGCCGACGCGCTGTGGCTGATCGACGCCGGATTCGGCGAGGAGCCCCCGCCCCCGATCGACTACCAGAAGGAGATCGTCGGTGCCGCGAAGTCCATCGCGAAATACGCGAAGAACAAGGCCAAGGCGAAAGTCCGGGCGAAAGTCCGCAAGGCCAAGAAGACGGCGGTCAAGCAGGCCATGCGCCCCGTCGCCGCCGGAATCCGGGCCGCCTGGGCATGGCAGGCCGGAGGCGTCCAGCCGGTCAAGAAGCAGCGAAAGGCGCGGGAGCCGAAGCCGCCGAAGACCCCGCCGATCTCCGCCTACCGCAAGGCGTACGGCATGGACGCCCCGAAGAAGGGCCCCGCCTGCCTGGTCTGCGAGGACTCCGGCCGGATCACCGGCTCCGGGATCTCGATCCCGTGCACCGAATGCAAGGGCCCCGCCGCCGCGGCGATGGCGGCCGCCGAGAAGAAGGCCGCCAAGGTCCGCGAGGGCAAAGGCGCCGGCGCCCGCCCCCAGACCAAGGGCGTACAGAACATCGCGGGCAGCCAGAACACCGGCATCGTCCAGGTCATCGTCAACAACCAGCAGGTCAACGGCCAGACCGGCAAGGGCATCGGCCCCGGCCGCCCGCTCACCGCCAAGGAGTCCGCCGCCGTACGCGATGCCGTCGATGCCGCGACCCGCGCCGCCCGCGTGGTCGGCGGATCGAACTCTGGTGTGCACATCAGCGGCAAGAACAACTCGGTCGTCCAGAACGTCACCAGCGGCGACCAGACCCAGACCACCAACGACTAGGAGCCCCACTTCGTGGACGTCCGTTACGTGGTTGCCACGCCCCCGCCGCCCAAGTGGTGGGCGAAGAACAAGGCCACCGTCCTGTGCATCGTCGGCCTGGTCGCCGGGTTCGCCCTGGCCGGAGGGTGCGGCGGCGACGGCAGCGCCACCCCGAACACCCCGGCGACCACCCCCGCGACGACGAGCCCGAGCCCGAGCACTTCCCCCCAGCACCACTGACCAGGGAGACACCGTGCTGAACCTGACCGCGATCCGTGCCCGCCTCACCGGCAAGGGCTGGGCCTACGACCGCCCCGACGAGATCACCGAGGTCCTCGCGGCGGAGACCATCCGCCAGCGGGCGGAGAACCTGCCCGCGCACATGTCCGGCGTGAAGAACATCGTGCAGCAGCTCGGCTTCCAGCCCGGCCTGGTCAAGGCGCACGCCGAGACCCACGACATCGGGCTCTACCTCGAAGCCCTCGCTACGCAGGCCCGCAGCCTCGGGTACGGCACCCTCGCCGACCGGCTGACCGACGCGTTCAAGGCCACCCACGAGGCGAACTGGCAGATCGGCCAGGCCACCCACGCCACCATCCCGGGCGCCGAGATCCCGACTGCTCCCCCGGCCTGACCTGCACCGAAGCAAAAACGCAGACTCGGAGTCTGCGAAACGCTAGACATGCAGACTCGGAGTCTGCATCATGGAATTACCGCAAGCGAGAAAGCAAGCGGAAACGACAGCGATTTAGGAGCCCACCTTGAGCACCTCGCAGACCTTCACCGCCACCGCCGCCGGCGCCGTCTGGGCCGACGTCATCAGCCACGTCGGCACCGTCAACGTCTCCGTCGACCGCTCCCTCAAGCACGCGGTCATCACGGTCAGCACGGGCGACGACGAGGGCCCGCTCGCCGACGCGGTACGCGGCACCACCAAGGAGGAGAGCACGTACAAGCACCTCGACTGCGTCACTGTCCGCGTGCCGAAGGTGCAGGGCAGCACGATGACGATGGGCAACTCCTCGTTCCACTTCTCCGGCGGCAACATGGTGGTCGGCCAGAACTTCGGCGTCGTCACCGGCTCCGTGACCGGCATGACCATCAGCAACGGCGACGTCATCATCGGCGGCCGCAAGGTCGTCGAGAACGGCCGCGTCGTCGCCGAGCAGGGCACCGTCGTCTCCGGCAGCGGCATGGGCACCATCACCGTCGACGTGAAGCTGCCCAGCGAGCAGTCCTCGCTCCGGCTGGAGACCACCAGCGCCGACCTGCACGTACGCGGCGACCTGGAGGTCCTCGACGTCCACTCGGTCTCCGGCGACGTCCAGGCCCGCGGCGTGCACACGCTGCGCGGCAACACCACCTCCGGGGACATCGAGGTCGACCGCGTCGACGCCCGCGTGGACGTCACGGCGGTCTCCGGCGACATCGAGATCGGCGCGTACAACGGCAGCGAGTTCCGTGCCAACGCCGTCTCCGGCGACATCCACGTCACCGCGACCCCGGCCGCCACCGGCTCGATCGACGTCACCACGGTCTCCGGCGACGTCACCACGCGCGGCACCGGCCACCTGCACGAGCGCGTCCGCACGGTCTCCGGCCGCCACCGCAGCCGCTGACTTCGCCCCGGGGCGGCCGCCACAGTCGCCAAACTCAACCGGCCGCCCCGGGCCCCTTGATCCCGCTCCGAACGGCAGCGGGGGGAGCACCCATCGTCCCTCGAATCCGAGACGGAGCCAGCCATGGCCAAGCCCGATGAAGAGACCCGCACCGCCGCCAAGTCCCGGATCGCCGAACTCAAGGCGACCCGCGACAAGGCGCACGAGGAGGCGGAGAAGGCCAAGACCGCCGCCGACGAGGCGATGTGGCAGGACATCGCCGCCGAGCTGGACGCGAAGACCGCGCTGCAGCTCGACGTCGTCGAGGTCACCGGCTTCTCCCGCGACCACGTCCTCAAGCGCACCAAGCCCTACCGACAGGGCTGATCAGCCCCGGCCCCCGGACTCCCCCGCCGGGGGCCGGCCACCGCCCCACCGATCCAGAGACGAGGTTGTCCGTGAGCTACGAGAGCGCCCCCGAGACACCGCGCACCGAGGCCACGGTGCAGCCGTACTACCCCGCCGCGCAGCAGGCGGCGCCCCTGTACCGGATGCCCATCGCCTTCCAGGCCGCCGACGTCGAGCTGTACGCCGAGCGCGATCCGGTCGTCTGGGTGCCCGACGCGTACGGACAGATGGTCCCGATGCGCAAGTCCCAGGCCCCGGCTCCCATGCAGCCCATGGCGCCGCGCGACCTCACCCCGCAGCCGCTGTTCGACCCCAAGGCCCAGCGCATCGCGGCCGGCGGCGTCCTCGGCGCGGGCGTCGGCTGGGGCGCGGGCCAGGCCGTCAGCGCCGTCGCCGGGCTCGGCGTCGGGACGGCCGCCTTCATCTTCTTCTCCCTGCTGCTGCTGAGGCTCGGCGGCGCCGCCGTCGGCCGCACCACGATCCGCAACACCACGAACGTCACGAATAACAACCGCGGCTTCGGCCGGTCCAACACCACCGTGAATCACTGATCGGAGACTGTGATGGCGAGCCAGAAGGCCCTCAATCCGCCGGTCGGCGAGTGCCGACAGTGCTGGTTCCACGCGTACGCCTCGAAGGAGGCGCACAAGGGGTTGGGTCCCCGCGAGGACTGCCCGGCGTGCGTGTCCCACATCGGCGGCTGCCCCGACAGCATGATCGTGAAGGCGGCCTGACATGCGACGTTTCTGGATGAGCCGCGCCGACCGGCGCGCGTGGAAGTCCGCGAAGACCGTCGCCGACCTCGGCGAACTGATGGCCCAGTGGCTGGAGGGCACCCTCGCCTCCTGGCCCGGCTACCAGCCCAACTACGGCCCCGACGAGGAGACCCTGCACCTGGTCCCCACCCTCGTCGCGCTGAACCGGGCCGGATTCCTCACCGTGGGCTCGCAGCCCGGCGAGCGCGGCACCGGCGCGGACGGCATGTGGTGGGAGCAGAAGGCCGCGGTCGAGGGCTTCGTCACCGACCGCGCCCTGTACTACCGGCTCCTGGACGCCGCCCGCGTCTTCCGCATGGAGGTCACGGTGCACGACCCGGCGACGAACACCCGCGAGGAGCAGATCATCGTCACCACCCGCGACGGCGAGCCGTACACCGGATTCGGCGGCACGCTCGACGTCGACGACCTGATCACCATGTGGCCGGTCATCGGCAAGGACGCGTTCGGCGACGTCGCGAGCGCGGTCTTCCTGACCATCGCCGCCCCCGAGTTCGGCACCGCGGGCGAGTGCCTGTGGGTCCTGCTCGACTACCTCATCGGCCAGCGCCGCGAGGAGGACGACGACCCGTGGGCTTCCGGCAAGCCGGTCGTCCTGCTGCAGGACGAGGCCGCCGCCATCTTCGACCAGGCCCGCAACTCGACCCCGGAGAGCTGACCATGTTCAAGACCTCGACGAAGCGCCGCCACCTCCAGCTCATGCGCCTGGCCCGCCACCTCATCGGCGAGTGCCAGCGCCGGCGGATCCTCGGCAGGCCCGGCCCGATCAAGGCCGCACCGGACGACCTGATCGCCCTGGCCTTCGGCCGACAGATCCAGCTCGACCAGGACGAGGCCCTGCGCTACCTCGACTCCGCCCGGGTCGAGAAGGGCCTGAACCGCGAGCTCGTGCTATATCCGGCCGACGTCGACGACCAGGAGCAGGGCGAGGTCGCCGCCGAGGAGCCCGCCCAGATCTGACTCGCACCCGGCCGACCAGCGCAGCCCGCGACGACCGCCCCCCGCTTTGGGTGGCATCACCGAGCCCCGCCGAGCCGCAGCGCTCAGCGGGGCTCAGTGCGTACGGAGGCGCGTGTGAGGTGCGGCAGGAGGCGGAGCGCGCCCGGCGCCGCACGGGAGGCCGCTCAGCGGCCGAGCGGGCGGGGACGGTGAACGCGCGCTCCGCATAGGCCCGCACCCGGGGGTGCCGGGCGCGAACGCGCCCGTCCTTTCTACCCCTCCCCCCAACGAGAGAGCGCCGCCGATCTTGGCTTGCCACGCGACGGCCGCGCGGCTCTGACCAGCACTGCAGCAAAAACGCAGACTCTGAGTCTGCGAAACGGTAGACATGCAGACTCGGAGTCTGCATCATGGAATTACCGCAAGCGAAAAAGACAGCGGAAACGACAGCGGATAAGGGTGGATGAGATGCGACAGACGATGCCGAGCGACGACGAGAAGGCCCGCGCACAGGAGATCGCTGAGCAGATCGCCGCACTCCTGGGTGAACTCGACGCCCTGCAGCCCGGCAGCGTCCACGCCGGACCCGGCTCGATCTCCGGCCCCGGCCTGGAGATCCGCCCCAACTTCGAGGGCGGTTGGGAGGTCCGCACTTCCCGCTACTGACCGACCGCCCCGCACACCCCGACGAAGGAGACCACCGCCCATGAACACCGCCACCGTCTTCGCCGCCGCCTTCATCGCGCTGTACGTCGCGCACTCGGTCGGCGACCACTGGGTCCAGACCTCCCACCAGGCCCAGGCCAAGGGGCGCCCCGGCTGGCCCGGCCGCCTCGCCGACGCCCGCCACGTCCTCGGTCTGACCATCACGAAGGGCATCGCGTTAACCGCGGTCGTCCTGGTCCTAGACCTCCCCGTCACCGCGCTCGGCGTCACCGCCGGCCTCACCGTCGACGCGGCGAGCCACTGGTGGGCCGACCGCCGTACGACGCTCGCCCGCCTTGCCCAGCTCACCGGCAAGGCGGAGTTCTTCGCCCTCGGCTCGAAGGTCACCGACGACAACGGCCACCCCACCCACCTGGGCACCGGCGCCTACGCACTCGACCAGAGCTTCCACCACCTGTTCCTCGGCATCGCCGCCCTCCTGATCTCCGCCCTGTGACCCGACACCGGAAGGACCGCACGCCCATGAGCAGCACCCCGAACCTCCCGCTGGACGAGGAACTCGCCGCCGCCGTCGCCATCGTCCGCATCGGACTCGACCGCATCCGCGACGCCGCCGCCCGCACCGACCAGGTCGCCCCGCACCTCGACGCGCTGCGCGCCCTGCGCACCCCGGAGACCGGCGTCCTGGCCGTCCTCTCCGACGTCATCGGCACCATCGGCGTCTCCCTCACCGAGGTCGACCACGACGACGCCGAGCGCGCCGTCGAGCAGCTCGACGAGGCACAGGCGTACGCCGAGGACTACACCGGCCAGCGCATCGACCGCGCCCTGCAGCTCCTCGACCCGCTCCTGATCTGCAAGGAGTGCGGGCAGAAGAAGGACGACGTCCGCGTCATGGCGGACCCGTTCACCACCGCCCTGGACCCCGACCGCGACGACCACGAGCAGATGCCGCTGTGCGGGGCCTGCGCCACCGCGCGCTTCGAGGAGAGCTGACCCATGGACACCGACACCCGCACCTGCGTGTTCTGCTCCATCGTCGCCGGGGAAGCGCCGGCCACCGTCGTACGGGAATGGGACGACGTCCTGGCCATCCGCCCGCGCGGCGGCGTCCACGAAGGCCACGTCCTGGTCCTCCCGCGCGTCCACGTCGCCGACGCCGGGGCCGACCCGCAGATCGCCGCCCGCACCATGGCCTGCGCCGCCGAGCTGATGGCCGAACTGCCCAGCGCGAACATCATCACCTCCAAGGGCGCCGAGGCGACCCAGAGCGTCTACCACCTGCACCTTCACGTCGTTCCCCGCAGCACGGGCGACGCCCTGCCGCTCCCCTGGACCCCGCAGCAGGAAGCGGCGAAGGCGAAGAAGGCCGCCGAGGAGCAGGTGACCGTGGTGTACGCCCGCGAGGAGATCCCCGAGGGCCCGAAGGTCTTCCTCGCCGGACCCACCCCGCGCGCCGGCGGGGACGTCGAGTCCTGGCGTCCGGCAGCCATCACGGAACTCGCCGCGCAGTGGACCGGAGAGCAGCCGCTGACCGTGCTCACCCCCGAATCACGGGGCGGCAAGCGGGCCAAGCACTACGACGACCAGGTCGGCTGGGAGACCCGCGCCCGTGCCGCCGCCGACGCCATCCTGTTCTGGATCCCGCGCGACCTGGACTCGCTCCCCGGCTTCACCACGAACGTCGAATTCGGCCTGGACGTCGTCACCGGCCGCGCCGTCCTCGGGGTGCCGCCCAACTGCCCCAACCCCGAGCGCAACCGCTACCTGATCTACGTCGCCCGGCACCACGGCGCCCCCGTACGCGAGACGCTCCCCACCGCCGTCGAGGAGGCCCTGGCCCTCGTCGGCGAGGCCCGCCCCGACGTGGACGACTCGGAGATGACACTCGAAGACCGCTCCGGCGGACGAGGCGGCCCGCTCCCCGACGGAGTGCTCTGACCGAATTCGTCAGCACTGTCCGACCCGCCCACCAAGATGGACACGGGGCCGCCACGCGGCGGCCCCGCACCGCCTCTGAGAGGAACCGCACGATGACCGACTGGACGCCCACCACCCTCGTCGCCGTCGACGAGGACGGCGACCGCGAACGCGCCAGCAACGGCTACAGCCGGTACGGCGCGTACATCGCCGACCGCCCCGGCAAGTTCCACGAGTACGAGACGCCCGGCGAAGCGTTGAGCGCCGACGAGTTCGCGGCCGCGGCCTGGGAGGTCGCCACGCCCCCGATCCTCGTCGGGTACGTGAACGTGCGGCCCGACCTCAAGTCGGTGAGCGCCGGCTTCACCGAGAACGGCGAGCTGCTCTTCAAGGTGTCGGTGCCGCTGTGGCACGGCGACCTCCCCGCCGACCGGCGCCCCCGCTACCCCTGGCAGGACTGGACGACCCAGTACGACTACGCGTCCCGCGACGACAGGTACCGCCACGCCTACGAGCCGGAGATCAAGGGCGACCGCCCCGCCGTCCTCACCGTCTCGACGATCCTGATCCCGGCCACCGGCTGGGACCTGCCCGCCCCGCAGCACACCGAGGGCCGCGCCCTGGTCGAGGAGGCCAAGCAGGTCGTCCACGAGATCGCGCGCCGGGTGAACGAGCACGCCGGGCCGATGGTCGCGCAGCTCCTCGGAGACCGGTGACGGCGGGCCGTGACGAGTAGGACACTCGTACCACCGACCCAAGGAGGGCCAGTGACCGCACAACCCGAACACCACGACGTCGTGCCGCCCATGCGCACGCTCGCCGAGCTGCGCGCCGCACTGCGGGTCTGGGGACTCCCGGGCGACCTGGAGTCCTTCGAGAAGGAGCTGGCGGACGCCGACCTGGACGACCTCACGCACGTCCGTGAAATCACCCAGGCGTACCGGCACCGGGTGATGCTGCGCTGCGACCCGCAGGCCATGGCGGCGCTGATGCGCAGCACCGACGACGTCACCGAGGAACTGCGGCGGAAGATGAGCGAGGCAGGAGCTTGAGCCACGCGTTCTACAGCGACGCCGCCGAGAAGATCCTGCGGACCGACCTCACCGAGACCGAGCAGGCCGCGGTCAGGTTGGTGCGGGCCTCGCTCGAAGAAGACCCCACCCCCGACCACGCCCGCGGACTGCCGGACGCCGACCCGCTCTCCGAGTCCTACGCCATCGACCTGCTCCCCGAGCAGACCGGCGGCCGCGGCATCACCATCGTCTACCGCTTCAACCAGGACATGGACGCCTCGCTGATCCTCTGGATCATCGCCGGGCCCTGAGAGATCCGCCCGCACAACGAGACCCCCGGCAGGGTTAGTGCCGGGGGTCTCGTCGTGCCTGGAGTGTAGATGCCGGCGCCCGGCGGCCGCCCCTTCCCGACAGCATTCCGGCGGGCGTTCCCGCTGGCAGAAATGCCAGCGGGGACCGTCCCCACACCCACACCGTCCCCAAGTCGGTCCCCGACGCCGTCCCCTCACGGTCCCCGAACGGTCCCGGGGACCGTCCCCTGACGGTCCCCTTCACCGGGGACCGGGTAACTCGGGGACGGTCAATTCGGGGACGGTTCCCGCTGGCATTTCCGCCAGCGAAATAGCCAACCAAGGGGGCGGCACCGCCTCTTGGCCTTGATCACCGTTGGTGACTGCCGCCCGGATTCACCACGGTCCCCGAACCGGGGCGGTCAAGGTTCCGGACGATCGACCGGAACCTCGACCAAGGCCAGTGAGGATTACCTCAGTGACAGGTGATCTCTCCAGGTGATTGAGTGGCGCACCTAGGGCTGTCTGCCTGTTGGCCCCTTCACCTGCACTGTTCTTCACCCAATGCGGTTCAAGATCAAAGACAGGGCAAGGACCAACGCGGTTCCCCTGTCGGGGAACCACGGCATAGCCGGGCAAAGGCCACAAAGCAGAAGGCGCGTGGGGCGCCTCGCACGGGGGAGCACGGCCGTGGCCTGGGTGACGAAGATCGTGGCGGACGAGCAGGTCGAGTACCGGCTCAAGCAGCAGGCGGGGTGCGCCGTCGTGATGGACGACGGAGCGAACACGGTCGTCCTCGACGACGGTGAGGACCGCGCCGTCGATTACCGTCTGCGACCCGAGGGGGGCGCTGAACTCGTCTGGATGGGCAGCGGACTGGCCACGCTCGGACTCGTCGAGGGCGCCGTGCTCGACGAGGAGGGCAAGGCCGCGGCCCGCCTCATCATGAACGGCTGCGACCCCCGAACCGGCGCCCGGTTGATCAAGGGGACCACCTCGATCCGCACCGATGAGAAGGCTCAGCTCACCCTCGCGCGGGCGGTCGAGGCGATCGTGAAAGCCGCCGAGGACAAGGGCGTCACGGTCGCCGAACTCTTCGACGGAAAGCCCAAGCAGCTCCGGGTGTTCGAGGCGCAGCAGCGCAAGGTGAACGACAAGGGCGAGCGGGCCCGGCTGCAGGTCGGCACCCTCCACAAGCTGACGCGCGCGGCCGGCCTCTCGCTCGACGACATCTACGGCGCCGAGGAACTGGCCACCGCGTGGAAGCACAAGGACCTGCGCACCGACACCCGCCAGCGGGGCTGGGACGTCGTCCTCGACCTGCCCAAGTCGGACTCCGTGCTGCAGGGGCTGATGGACTCGCTCAGCGAGCGGGAGTACCGCGACATCGTCCACCAGGCCAAGGCCGACACCTTCCGGCAGATGGAGAAGTGGGTCGGCTACGCGATCGGCAGCGAGGACGGCGAGCCCGTGCGCGTGGCGACCGGCGGCCTGCTCGCCTGGTCGGTCGAGCATCAAAGCGCCCGCCCGATACGGGCCGGAGAGCCCGGCGACCCGCACCTGCACCTCCACGTCACCGTGGCGAACATGGCGCTGTGCGAGGACGGCAAGTGGCGCTCCATCGGCAACCGCGGGCTCGATCTGTACCGGCACGCCTCCGCACTCGACGGGTACTTCAAGGCCCGCGTGCGCGCGCTGACGTACGAGCGGTTCGGCGTACGGCGTGAGCGCAACGAGCGGACCGGCGCATGGGAGATCACCGGCATCCCGGAGCAGGTGCGGGACGGATTCTCGCGGCGCGCGGCGCTCGTCGACGCGAAGGCCGGCGCCGACGCGTCGCTGATGGAGAAGAAGACCATCAGCGCCCAGACCAAGCGCGAGAAGCTCGACGCGGACGCCACCGAGATGCGCGGCTCCTGGCGGGCGCGCGCCGAGGAGATGGTCGGCGACGTCGACGCGATGGTCGCCGCGGCCGCGCCCGGTCACCCCGGCCCGGACGGCGGCGCGGGCCTCGACGGACCCGGCGGCGGCCCGCAGATCCCGCCGCCCGACGACATCGCGGCCGTGGTGTTCGACCCCAAGACGGGGCTCACCGCGAACAACAAGCTCTTCACCCGCGCGCAGCTCCTGGCGGCCGTCGCCAACAGCCTGGAGTACGGGATCGGCGGCGAGCCGGACGTCCTGGAGAAGCTGTGCGACGAGGTCCTCAAGGTCGAGGGCTACGCGGTGTACGTGCCGCCAGTGGGCTCCACCTTGATGACGTCGAACAGTCGCTACACCACGCAGGACATCCTCGACGCCGAGGCGCTGGTCATCCAGGAGGCCCTCGACCGGTTCGACACGAAGTCGGTGCAGCTCACCGCCGACCAGGCGCAGGCCGCGCTCAGCGTGTTCGAGGTGGCGGCCGGGTTCGAGCTGTCCGGCGAGCAGCGCGCGGCCGTGTCCCGGATCCTGACCGCCGGGCACGGCATCGACGCCCTGGTCGGCGTCGCCGGAGCGGGCAAGTCGACGCTGATGGAGGCGTGCCGGATCGCCTGGGATGCCACCGGCACCACGTACGCCGGCGCCACGCTCGCCGCGGTCGCCGCGAAGGGGCTCACCGACGCGTCCGGCATTCCGGCGCGCACGGTGGCGTCCTGGCTGCAGGAGATCGAGGGCGGCGGCGGGCTCGACGGCGTGGACGTCCTGGTCGTCGACGAGTCCGCGATGGTCGACGACCGCGCGGCCGCCGTACTGATGGCGGAGGCCGCGCGCACCGGCACGAAGGTGGTGGCGATCGGCGACCACCTCCAGCTGCAGGCGGTCGGTCCGGGCGGATGGTTCCGGGAGGTCCACAAGCTCGTCGGCGGGCTCACCCTCACCGAGAACCGGCGCCAGGAGGACGCCGCCGAGCGCGCGGCGCTGGAGGTCTGGCGCACCGGCGACCACGAGCGGGCGCTGCAGATGCTCGCCGCCGGCGGCCGCGTGCACGCCGCCGAGACCGCCGAGGACGCCCGCTCCCAGATCCTGATGGCGTGGGACGAACTGCGGCTGCAGGAGTGGACCGACCCGCACGACCTGATCGCGAACATGGTGGTGCTCGCCGCGAAGAACAGCGACGTGAACGCCCTGAACCTGGGGGCACAGCAGATCCGCCGGGTCGCGGGCGAACTCGGCGAGGAGCACACGTACGCGCTCGCGGGCGGCGACACCCTCACCCTCGCCGTGGGCGACGTCGTGCGGGTGCGGGAGAACGACTACCGCAGCCGCCGCGGCGAGGGCCCCGACATGCTCAACGGCTACCGCGCGGTCGTCACCGGGATGCGCCCGGACCACAGTGTCGAGATCACCTGGCGCGTCAAGGACACCAGCGCTGAGGACGGCTTCCGCTACGAATCGGGCTGGGTGAAGGCCGACAAGGTGTCCGGCGGCGCGCTGTCGCTCGGGTACGCGATGACCGTCGCGGCGAGCCAGGGTCTGACCACCAACACCTCCCTCATGTACGGCCACGGGGCTAACGCGTTCGCCGTGTACCCGGGCATCACCCGGGGCCGGAAGCAGAACCACATCTGGTTGCCGCTGACGGTCCTCGAGGACGAGGAGACCCGGATCCGGCTCGGGGCCGCGCGCAGTGAGAAGGAGCGCCTGGAGCGCGCGGTCGACGCGTTCGCCGGGTTCCTCAAGCAGTCGCGGCCGGACAGCATGGTGTCCGATCTGCTGCGCGAACCGCCGGCCCCGGCCCTGCCGAAGCAGCACGACCTCGCCGCCGAGGAGGCCCGAGCGGAGGCGGAGCGCAGGCTGCGGCAGACACGGATGGCGAAGGCCGCGCGGGCGAAGTCCACCACCATCCGGCGCTCCTCCCCCGCCGACCAGGCGCAGGGCGAGGCGCTGCGCGAGGAGGCGGAGTTCACCCAGGAGCAGCTCGACCGGCTGCATCAGAAGCTGCGGCAGATGCGGGAGGAGCGGGAGGTCGAACCGTGGACGTCACGGTCGTACGGAACGCTCACCGACCTCGAACTCGACCGCACGATCACGCGGAAGCTGAACGTCGCCAAGGAGCAGGACCAGAGCGCCGACAAGACCGAGAAGAAGCTGACGGAGATCCTCGACGACATCAGCCAAGCCGAGACCCAGGGCACCACGCCGGGGCAGCAGTGGGCCGCCGAGGCCATCTCGCTCCTGGACCAGGCGGAGAAGTCGCTCACCGCGGTCTACACCGAGCTGGACACCGTGGAGAACCAGAAGCAGACCGCGCAGCAGCGCACCGAGTGGCTCGCCGAGCTGCGCAAGGCGGACGACAAGAACGTGGTGCAGCTCTGGATGGGGCTCACCACCCGCAAGGCGCACAAGGAGCTGGTCAAGAAGGTCACCGCCGAGCGGACGGAGGCGTGGGAGAAGCAGAGCAAGGCCAGCGTGGCGGCCGGGAAGACCATCACCGAGACGTGGGAGACGCTGCGGACCAGCCGCTTCGCCGAGACGCTCAAGGCGAACCGCCCGGCGCCCGGCGACATCGAGGCCGTCTCCAAGGCCCTCACCGAGATGCGCGCGGCCGCCGCGAAGCACGGCCACAGCATCGACGTCAGCAACGCCCAGGACGTCGGCTCTCTGCAGAAGAAGCTAGCCACCCAAAGGGGGGCGGCGGAGTCCTACCGCGGCGAAGCGGCCGACGCCAGCGCCGAGAAGCTGCAGCGCGCCACGATCGCCGAGAAGTTCCCGAACCTGCACGAGCAGGAGAGCACCGGCCGCACCGCGCACGCCAAGGCCCAGAAGGAGAAGGCGGCCGCGAAGAAGGCCCGCAGCAGCTACTCGGACATCTCACCCAGCTACCACCCGCCGACGCACACCCAGTCCCCTGGTCCCAGCGCCCCCGGAAGGTAATGCAAAAGGTGTGCGGCTCCGGGTCGTCACAGGTCGCGCCCCAGGTCGCATCCTCAGTCGCGGCCCGGGTCGCATCCTGGATCGCGCCCTAAGTCGCACCCTGGGTCGCAGAGGTCATGGCCGCCGGGGACACCTCGGCATGGCCTCTGACCTGGGAGACAAGGGGGTCCTCCGGGAGCTCTCGGAGCGCCGACTACTTCCCTGAGACGTCCTCTGCGCGGCCGCCGGGTCTCGGGAAGGGGTCGCTTCGGGCCCCGCGTCGGGCTCTTCCGGTCGGCTGCAAAGCCTGGCGTCGCCGCCCCGCCGGGTACCCCGGGTACCCAGGCCGATCATCGGACGGGGTCCACCGGATCGTGGTGGACACAACCTGTACGGATCCGGCGGCTCGTCGCAGGTCAGCCCGGAGGTAGGTCCACCACGATCCGGCGATCCCCGCGCCAAGTCAGGGAACAGGAAGATGTCGGCGACGCGGGCCCTCCGGGCGGGGTGGCGCTCGCGCCCGTCACGGCCATGGCGACGACCTGGGTCTCCCAGGGAGACCGCTGTCCCGAGCCCGCCGGGCGGGAGACGCCGTACGCCCTCGTGTACGCCCGTGGGGCCCTCGGGGGCACCGCGACACCGGAGGCGTGACGTGGAAGCGTCACAGAGCCGTTTGTGGGCCGTCTGGGTGACGCCTGGCCGTCACGGTCGCCAGCTCCGCCCTCGCGGCTTCACGGCCCCGCCAGGCGCGCGTGCGGCACTTCCCCGAGCAGTACGCCGCATCCGCCCGCCGGCGGATCCCCGGCAGCAGCAGCTTCCCGCAGTACGAGCAGAAGAACTCCGCCGAGTCGAGGAGGTTCCCGGCGTCCCGGAGGTTGTACGCGTACATCGCCGTGCCGAAGACCTGCCGGGCCTTGCGCCGGTCGCGGTAGGCCGCCGCCTTGCACGCGCCGTCGCAGTATTTCCGCTGCGGCGAGCTCTTCCTCGGCAGGGGCTTGCCGCAGACGACACAGTGACGGTGACGCCAGCGCCGGGCCATGCGACCAGCGTCCACCCCGGCCGCGGCCGCCGTGAAGCCCCTCCAGGGGGCGCCCGGAAGCGAAGATCGACCGGAGGATCGCTCTGGGACAACTTCGATCACCCCGCACCGGGGTTCAGCTCTCTCCCCGCCTCCGGTCACGGCGGATGAGCCGCCAGAGCAGATCCAGCCGCCTCTCTGAACGGCGCCGCGCCTCGGCGAGCGCAAGGCGGGCCTCCTCCAACTCCCTGTCCCGGCGCAGGTTCCAGTCCGGCGTCGCCCACTTCCGATGCGGGAGCGCCCCGGGCATCTCCGCCAGGCCCCCGCGCGTCAGCGTCACGGTGACGTGGACGCTGCCCTCCCGCTCAGCGGTGAACAGAAGGTCGTCCAGAAGGTCACGCAAGTCCGCCGCGGGGTCGCTCTCGATCGGGGGCACGTACATCAGGGTCTCCTCGGGTCGGGTAGGTCTGCCGAGCCTCACCCAGTCCGCCATGGGTTGGCGGCGTGCACCCCGTCCGCTCCCGTACGGCGAGCCGACAACCTGCTCCCCGAGTCCGCCAGGCGGGAAGTCGGAGGGAGCAGCCGGTGGAACCTCTCGTGCGCGCGCACGCGTAGGACAGTTCCACGAAGTTCCACGGGATGTTCCTTTCGCAGGTCAGCGGCCTGCGCGGCGACACTGTGGAGTTCCTCGCGCGGGGGCGGATTGCCCCTGTTGATCCTGGTTCTCTGCCCCTTCCGTAGAACCCGGGGTTCCACGAAGTGTTCCGACCCGGACAACCAGCGAGAGCCCTGCCGTACGAGCCGGTCTCGAACGGAGTTAGACCCAATTCCCCGCCAGTTACGGCCCCGCTCGACACCTCGTTGGACGCTCCGACACCGTTCAGGAAGGGAAGCTCAGCATGGCCAAGGAGAAGATCCCCGCGTACATCGAGCCCGAGGACCTGAGCAGGGCGCGCAACGCGGTCATCTGGCTCCAGGCCATCGGTGACGACAGCGACGCTCCCATCAGCCTGTCCTCGTTCTGCGCAGAGGCTGTGATGAAGGCGGTCAAGGAAGCGGAGACCAAGTACATGCGCGGGAGGCCCTTCCCGGCCCGTGGGCGCCGTCAGCTTCCGACGGGGCCCCGCCCTGGTGCCAGCGACCGCCCCCCGGGGATCGAAGACGACTGCTCCGCGTAGATCCATTCAACCGGGGAGGCGGAAACGGTCGATTGCGCCTCCCCGTCCCGTTCCAATGGGACGAGTCACCCAGAGGGGTGAAAAGGGGTCCAATCCGGGGTTGCGATCCAATGGATTCCAATCCGTAGTTGCGCCTCCCCTTTTCGCCCCCCTAGGGTGGGGATCGACCGCCGGATGCCGCCATGGCCCGGCCGACCGAGGGGACACCCATGTCATCCGAGCCGGAGGCGACGCCCACCCCCGAGCAGGAGCAGAAGCTCGTCGACACGATCGCGGCGCACCCGATGCTGGACAGCGTCGGCGCGCTCGCCGCGCTGCTCGCCCAGCTCCCGCCGGAGATGGCGCTCAAGCTCGACGAGCTGGTCCGCGCGGACCCCGCCGAGCCCGACCAGGTCTACACCGTGACGCCGCGTCTGGTCGGCATGGTCTCGGGGATCGGCACCGAGGACGCGAAGATGACGCCCGGCCTGGAGCTAGGCACCGTGTACGTGCCCGCTGACGGCGCCGAGGACGTCCAGGCGGCCGCGGCTGTCCGCCGTGACCTTCCGCCGTACGACACGCTCGCCCGCGCCGAGGACCGGATCGACAACGGCCGTCTGCGCGAGGGGTTCAAGGACCTGTCCGCCGTGCTGCAGAACATCGCGCTCCTCCTGGAGGAGGTCGCCCCGAAGTGGCTGGCCCACGGTGACCCGGCCGCCGAGTCGCTCCGGGTCGAGGCCGGGCGGATCGCGCACGCCGCCGACCGCGTCACCCAGCTCTCCGAGACGGTCGAGGTGCCCGAATAACCGGCGCTTCCCTCCTCCTCTATCCCGACACCACCCAAGAGGTCTGACATGGCACTGCTCAAGCGCGTCGACTGGCACGACAACGAGATCCCGTACGACGAGGCCGAACAGGTCCGCTACCGCGCCCGCGTCGCCCGCGTACGGAAGGAAGTCGCCGAGATCCGCTCCGCCATCGCGGGCATGAGCGCGGTGGGCGACGCCTTCCACGCCGAGATCACCGACTTCCTCACCAGCGAGGCCCGGATGCTGGAGAGCGCCAACGAGGCGGACGGCGGCGTCGAGCTCAGGATGGAGGACGACACCACCGAGCGGCGGGACTGGGGACCCACGAGTGCCCGCCGCGCCCTGCTCATCGCCCGCGCCTGGAACCTCGACCACCAGGACAAGGCGCCCGGCCGTGGCTGACCGGCTGTACCTGCGGCACTCGACGGACAAGCAGACCAATGCCCGCCAGCTGCACGCGCTCGCCGAGCTGCTCAAGGCCGGCGCCCCGAAGTACGAGGACCCGGCGACCTCTTCTCGGGTGTACGCGGTGCGCCGTGCGGGGTTCCGGGAACTCCTCGACGAGGCGTCGGTGGGCGACACGGTGCGCATCGCGGACGCCGCCCGGCTGTTCCGTTCGACGAAGGACGTCATCCAGATCCGGGAGGTCCTGCAGCGGCGCGGGCTGCACCTGCGGATCGCGACCGGCGCGTGGTCCGGCTTCGACCTGGCGGCCGACGACCCGCAGACGAAGCTGTTCGTCACGATGCTCGCCGGGGTGCTGGAGTTCCAGCGCGACATGATCTCGGAGAACACGAAGGAGGGCGTGGCCGCCGCCGAGGCGTCCGGCAAGACGCTCGGGCGTCCGTCCGCGCTCAGCGAGGCCGCCGCCGCCGAGGTGGTGAAGGCGTTCACCGAGGAGGGCGCCGCGGTGAAGGCGCTCGCCCGCCAGCACGGCGTCGACCCGAGGACGATCCGGCGGGTGCTCGATCTGGCCGGCGCCCGCGATGTCGACGACGAGCTGCTCCTGGAGGACGCCGAACCCACCGATGTCGACGACCAGGAGGCCGCGGCCGCGCCGGATCCGGTGGTGGCCATCGACGTGCCCGGCCTGATCGGCGAGCTGCTGCGGCACAGCGCCGCCGAGGAGATCCGCACCGTGCTGGCCGACGCTCCTCTCGTACGGCGGGGCCAGGGGCACTCGCTGCGGGTGACCGCTCCCTTGTCCCTCCACCGGCTAATGCTGGGCCAGTCCTCTCCCCAGACGCACCCGGAGCCCGTGACCCCGGCCCGGCGGAAGGCGTACGGCGTGTACGCGGCCCGGGTCGAGGCTGCCGATCCTGCGGCGGCTTGAGCACCTCTCCCCGGCTGCACCCCGACCGTCATCGCCTGGCGGTCGGGGTGTCCGGGTTCCTGGACTTTCTGGACCGCCCCATCGCGCGTGCGCGCGTAGGACTCTCCCAAAACTCCCGAAAGTCAGGTCCGTACTCCCGTCCATCCGTGTCCGAGCCCTCGGCGCCGGCCGCCCCGAGCAGCGGGCACCGTCGCCACCAGACGGGGGTGGTCGTCCTCGTCGAGGAGGTGGCGGCGCAGGGCTCCGATCGCGGCGGGTACGTCGGCGAGGATCCGTGTCGCGTCCGGGCTGATCTGTCCGAGGGATGTGGTCAGGGCCTCGATCGCGTCGATGGCGTCCTCGACCGCGCCGGGACTCCAGGTGTCGGGACTCACCGTGTCGGCCAGGTTGCACGCGGCCTCAGCCACCTGGTCGGCTCGTTCTTCGACGCCCGGCGCCGCCTTGCCCACGTTCATGTCCGTCCCAACGAGTTCCCGTACGTGCCGGTGCTCCCAGTCGCGAGCTCCGGCGCCACAGGTATCGCGCTGAGACTCACCCGCACATCTGTGACCTGCGCAAAGGTACGTTCGTGGAACTCATGAGACCCTCCTACGCGTGCGCGTGAGAGAGGTCGCAGGAGATCCGCGAGCCCAGACCCTTCAGCTTGCTTCGCCGTGGCGGCGGGCGATCTCTGAGCCGCCCATCGGGTGGGCGAGTGTGAGCTCGTAGCCGCGGGTGTACTGGCGAGCGATCTCGTCGAGCCGTGCGCGGGCGTCGGGCAACCCGTCTGCGCTGACCGAGTGCTGATCGACGATGTTCTCCTGGCTGTCCCACACGTGGATCACGTAGCTGCTGATCACTGGTTCTCCATCCGTTGAGCGGACACCGCACCTAGCTTGCTCCCGCCTGCCGAGCGATGTCCTCCTTCCGCTGCAGGACATGCAGAAGCGCCAGCATTCCGGCTTGCGGTAATGCTGGCGCTTCGGCTTGCGGCTATCGAGGCAGGGCCTTGCGGCGCCTAGGGCGTGGGCTGCGGTCGGTGCGTTCGAGGGTGACCTCCTGGTCCTCCTCGTCGCGCGGCGTGCGGGCTTCCAGGAGGAGGACCTCCATGTAGACCCGGGAGCCGGGGCCGCGCCGGTTGGGCACCACGGAGACGTTGCCGACGACGACTTCGCCCGATGCCTCCAGAGCCCGCTGTACGGCGTCGGCGGTGCGCTGGGCCTTGCCCGGGTCGGAGTCCATCAGCCGGATCTGGCTCATGCGATCACCATCGCTTCGGCGGCCTTGCGGACCCGGGGGTCGCTGAGGTCCGGTTCCCCCTTCCGGTCTGCCACCCAAAGCGCGCCGGGCCAGGCCGGGGTGCTGCCGTCGGCGATCTGCTGCAGGAGGGCGGCGAGGCCGCGGGCGTCGTCCTCGGCGGCCGTGCTCCGGTGCCAGGGCAGTGCGATACCCGTGCTCTCCCAGGGAGTCCCCGGGTAGTACGAGGTCGGGTGGCTGGTCCAGGCGAACCACTCTGCCCAGAGGGTGCCGACGACCCGGCCGGCGCGGGATCGGCCCGTCGCCCACGGGTGGGCCTCGCCCATCTCGACGGTGAGCAGGTGCTGCCCGGCGGTCTGCAGGAGCCGGGAGGGGTAGCGGGTGGCCGGGGTCTCGTGGCTCTCGTGCACCACGGTCCTCTCCGCCAGGAGCGCGTCGAGGTCGTCGAGGACGGCAGCGCGCTGCGCGGTGGCGTCCTGTCCGGCCTCGGCGGCGTAGAGCGTGCGCCGGTCGCGGATGCCGAGGACGGCGACGCTGTCCGGGCCCTTCTCGGCGGGCGCGGCCGGGTCGGCGGCGACGACCAGGAGCACGGCGTCCTCGTCGGCGAGGAGCTGCCGAGCGCGCTCCTGGGCCCTTGCATGTACGGCGAACAGGGCGACGGCGTGCCCGCACGGTTCGCACCAGCGGCCCCGTCCGAGCGGGCGGTTGCGGCGGGCGCCGCAGCGCCGGCACTCGTACTGCAGCGTGCGGGCGCGGTCGAGGACGGCGCGCTGCGCGGGCGAGCAGGGCCGCTTCGCCACCGCCTGGGTGTCCTCGTACAGGGGTGCGTAGCAGTTGCCGTGGTAGAGGACCTGGCCCACCGGAGGGGAGCCGGGCTTGAGGCCCCGGCCGTCGAGGTCGGTCTTGGTGGACAGCCCCTCGGGGACATCCCCCCACCAGGTGTAGCGGGTGACGTCGGGGAGCGCGGGAACGTACGACACTGCGGCGGCCTCCTTGGCGCGGCTATCTTGGCTCGACGATAGGGGCACTTTCAGGCTCCTGCAACAACCCAAAAACACGGGTTGACCTGCGCATTTATGGGCGGGAAATCTAGCTAGTTTGAACGCTTTTCCGCTTGCAAGAATGCTAGCGAATTTGGCAGCGGGAAGGAATGCCGCCCGTACGCGTGAATGCGGTCCGGGAGCGTCCCGGAGAGCGGGATATCTAGCTAGACTCCGCGCCATGTCTCACACCCCCTTCGTCATCGCGCTGGAGCCCGAGGACCTGACCGCCCTGAACGAGGTGGTCGAGGCCGGGGCCGCGGCCGAGGCGAAGTGGCTCGCCAAGCAGCGCGAGGACTACGGCCTGAAGTACCTGCGGGGCCGGGCGGCGCGTGAGGTCCGCGCGACGATCCGAGTCGAGTTCGCCGGGATGCGGGCGAAGGGGAAGCTGGCCGGCACCAAGGAGCTGGTCGTCGCGAAGGCCGTGCGGGCGGAGTTGAAGCGCCGGAAGATGAGCGGCCCGTTTGAGCCGGTGCCGCACGAGCACATCAGCGTAGCGGGCAGGCCGGTGGGCACCGGGCCGCGCCACTACGGGCAGAGCCGGTTCGACGAGACGAAGCTGAAGGCCCGGATGTACGTGAAGCTGCCCGGCGCCCTCGCCGAGCAGCTCGTGCGCGGCTGCTACTGGACGTCCGAGCCCGCGGTGAAGGCCCTCCTGGAGTGGCAGGACCTGTGGGGGGACGGGCCCGAGGTCATCATGCGCGAGGCCCAGCGGCGCGGCGCCGTGACCGTGCTCGACATGTTCGTCGCCGCCCTCGCTCCGCGCCCGGACGCCGACTCGATACTGGAGAAGGCCAGGCTGCAGGAGCAGGTCGTGACGACCGGCGACGTCGTCCGCAGTGCGGTGAAGCGCGCCATCCGCTGAATCAGTGAGCCTTTCACCTGGGCAGTCACGGGCTATCTAGCTAGATAAGATGTCGCTCTATGGCAGCGGCAATGCTGGCTTTTTCGCTTGCGGATTTACTGGCTGCAATGCGTGCGGGTCGGCTTGCGCTTTTGGAGGCGGGTTCGCCACGCTCGTCTCCTTACCCGATGCGTGGAAGGGAGGCCCGGATGGCGGTCGAAGGAGTCGACTGTGTCGCTGAGGTCAGCGAGAAGGGCGGGGTCGGCAAGACCTCGGTGACGGCCGGGCTGATCGCGGTCGCCGCCGAGCTGGGGCTGAGGGTCGGTGGGGTCGACCTCGATCCGCGGGGCACGCTCACCGACGAACTGGGCATCGACGACCCGGAGAAGACGGTCAACGACCTCTACTACATCGACGAGAAGAAGCCGCCGGTCGATCCGGTGACCATCGCCCCCACCGTCATGGTCCGCGCCGGCCGCAAGTGGCCTGCGAACGTGTTCGTCCTGCCTGCCGACCGCTCGCTCAGCAACCGCGAGAAGGACGGGGGGAACGGCATGGAATACCGGCTCAAGCGCGCCCTGTGGGCCTTGCGCGAGGAGATCGACGTCTTCTTCATCGACGCACCGCCTCGGGCGGGCGGGCAGCTCGTGGGTTCGGCTCTGATCGCCGCGAAGAAGGCCCTGATCCCCTCGACGCTGAGCGCCGATGGCTGGTCTGGGGTGAGCCAGGCCCTGGTGACCATCAGCCACCAGAACGCGCCGGGCGGTCCGAACGAGGACCTGGAGGTCGCCGGGATCGTGCGGAGCATCGTGCCGCGCGAGACCGAGCTTCGGGAGATCCACCGGATGTGGGACAAGCGCCTCGCCGAGGATTTCGGCGATCTGCTCCTGCCCACCCTCATCACGAACTACGCGGTGCGCGAGACCGCCCGGACCGCGCGCGCCCCGATCACCAGCGCCCCCGGCCGCGAGGCCAAGACGCTCGTCGGCGCGTACCGCGACGTTCTCTTCCACACCCTGCCCCACTTGAAGGAGGCTCGAGGCTGATGGGTTCGTTCCTCGACGAGGCCAAAGCTGCCCAAGACGAGAAGCGGGAGAAGGATCCCGCAGACATGTCCGGGTCCAAGGACCCCTGGGCAACGAACGACGGTGCAGGTGAAGGCGGGGGGGACGTCAGCGATTCCGCAAGCGGGAATGCTGGCGATCCTGCAGACGAGAACGAGGAGACCAAACCGAAGCCTCCCAGGAAGAAGGCCGGGCCGACCCGTACGCCGGCGCTTCGTCGGGGGCGTCCGAAAGGGCCCGAGCGCAGGCCCCTCAGTACCCGGATCCTGCCCGAGCTGGACCGCACGCTGACCAAGGCCGTCGAGGTCACCGGGAAGAACCCGCAGACCCTCGTCGAGGAGGCCCTGGCCTCGTACTTCCGGCGCTTGAAGATCGAGGACCCCGGCGAGTCCGCCGAGGAGGCGGACGTCGCGTGACCGGCAAGCCCGTCCTCGCCGTGCGGATGCCGATGCTGGTCGAGTGGGAGCAGGACCGGCCCGGCGGATGCCGTTGCCTGTGCGGGCTCTTCCACCGGGAGACCGCGCGGGCCAACGGGTGCGTCTCCGCCGCCGAGCCCGGCCTCCTGGTCCGCGTCGAGACGCCGGACGATTCGGCCGGACCGCTGCCCGTGTGCGCGTACTGCTACTCCCAGCTCGCCCACGTCGTCGCCTGACCGGCCAGCGATTCCGCCCGCTTTCCTGCTGCCTTTTCCGCCAGCGGGAAAGCGGGTGTTTTCGCCTCTCTGACGCGCCCATGATGGGCATTTGACCTGGAGAAATGCAGGAAAACTAGCTAGATATTACGTGGGTGTTCTCGGGCCCCCGGCGGCGACTGTGGAGGCGCCGGGGGCCCTGGTCCGTCTCCCGGGCCCACGGGGGGGGAGGCGCCGGGTGACGGGGTTCAGGTGGGCACGACCGGCTTGTCGACGGCGGTGAGCGCGTCGCGCAGATCGGTGGTGCTGATGGCCACGGGGACGCGGCCGAGGCTGGGCTGTTCGTCGGCGTCGACCCAGCGGTGGCGTGGGCCGGCGGTCTTCGGTCGGCTGAGCCAGGCCGCGGCGAGCGAGCCGTCGCCGCCCTGCGCGGGGACCAGGAGCCAGTGCCCGTGGGAGAGGACGCGTACGCCCTGGGTGGTCTCCAGCTCGGGGGCAGTGCCGCCCGCGACGAGGACGATCAGCTCCTGGCGGAGGTGGTCGGCGAGAACCGAGTACCCGTCCTCGACCGGCAAGCCGAGGTGATCGAGGACGGCGAGGCCCCGCTGCAGCGGGGCGATGACGACCGCGTCCCTGATCCCGCCGCACTGCACGAGGAGAGTCGCCGCGGGACTCGCATCGCGCAGCTGCTCGCTCGTCTTCGCGTCGGGGTCAATGAGCCTGGCCCACGATGGGGTGACCGGCTTCCGGGACTTGGCCATAACGGCAACGTAGATGCGGTACACCGAAGGCAGGCCACAGGATTCCTGTGGGTTCTGGCTCCGGTCGGAGAAGACCATGAACAGCATCGTGTTCGGCAGGCGGGTCTCGTACTGGCGAGGGCGCCGGCGCATGACGCAGGCTCACTTCGCGTCCCTGATGGGGAAGTCGCTGCGGTGGGTCGAGGACCTGGAGGCCGGGCGGGTCCAGCGCGATCCGCAGCTCTCCGTGATCCTGCTCGCCGCCTCGAAGCTGGGCATCACCGTCGAGCGGCTCCTCGACGACCAGGCCGTGGCGTGTGCCGGGCAGAGCGAACTCGACGCCGTACGTGCGGCGTTGCACCGGCACGACGTGATCACCGGGACCTGCGGCGCCGCCGACGACGAGCCAGTGCCGATCCTGCTCCTCGACCGGATGCTCGTACACGCCAGGTCCGGCTTCCAGCTCGGGCACTTCGCGCAGCTCGGGACGGCGATCCCGGAGCTGCTCGTCGACGCCTCGCAGGCCGCCCAGCATCACCGCGGCGACGAGCAACTGCAGGCGTTCCGGCTGCTGTCGCTGTCCCTGGAGCTGACCGAGGCCGCGCTGATCAAGTGGGGGGACACCGAGACAGCCGTGCTCGCCGGGCACCGGGCGGTCGCGGCCGCCGAGCGGTCCGAGGACCCCGTCATCAAGGCGTCCGCCGCCCGGCATCTCGCGGACGCGATGACCAACCACGGCCAGGCCCACGCCGCCGTCAGCTTCGTCACCGCCGCCGCCGACCGCCTCCAGGGCGAGCTGCTGCAGCGCGGCCCAGACGGGTTGTCGGTGCTCGGGATGCTCTACCTCAAGGCAGCGATGGCGCAGGCCGCGGCCGCCGAGGCCGATGACCGGCACACGGCCGCGCTCACCCGGCGGGTGCCGGACCATCTCGACGAGGCCGCCGAGCACGCCCGTCACCTCGGCGGCGACGAGAACCGGCTGTGGACCTCCTTCGGCCCGACCAACGTGGCGTTGTACCGGGTCGCGGCACATGTGCAGCTCAGCGAGGGGGCCGACGCGGTCGCGGTCGCCACCGGCATCCCGGCGCCGGCGCTCGCCGCGCTGCCCCTGGAGCGGCGGGCGCATCTGCTCGCGGACAAGGCAATCGGCGAGAAGCAGGCCGGGCTCACTGTCGACGCGGTCGACACGCTCCTCGAGGCGGAGCGCCTGGCGCCCGAGGAGGTGCAGTGCCGTCCTCGTACGCGGAACCTGGTCGAGGACCTGCGGCTCCTCGGGACCGGATCCGCCGAGGGGCGCTTGCGGGCCCTGGCTGATCGCTGTGGACTGCCCGGGTGACCAAGACCCTTTACGTGATCGCCTGCGCCGCCCCGCCCGCCCGTCGCCTCCATATCCCCATCTCCGCTGCCCAGAAGGCGGGTTGGGACGTGTGCGCGATCCTCACCCCGTCCGCGTACCGGTGGGCGAGCGAGGACACCGAGCGCGGCATCGAGGACCTGGAAGAGCTGACCGGCCATCCGGTCCGCTGGCAGTACAAGCTCCCCTCCCAGCCCGACGTCCTGCCCAGCGCGGACGCGATGCTCGTCGCGCCGCTGACCAGCAACACGGTCAACAAGTGGGCGGCCGGAATCTCCGACACCCTCGCCCTCGGGCTGATCACCGAGGCGATCGGCATGAACATCCCGCTGGTTGCGCTCCCGCACTGGAACGACGCGCAGGGTCGCCATCCTGCGGTCGGCCGCAGCGTCCAGGAGCTCCGGGACGCCGGGGTCAAGCTGCTGCTCGGCGGCGACGGCTTCACTCCGCACGCGCCCCGGCACGGCAATCTCGACGCGTACCCGTGGCAGGCCGCCCTCGACGCCCTGCCCGCCGCCTGACCGCCGCCCGCTGCCCTCCGGCCCCAGGAAGGCCACCACAGGCCCTCCCGGGGCCCTCACAGGGCCACAGAGCCCCGCTCCTGCCCCACCGACGCCCGCTCCGCCTCACAGCGGCTCAGATCGCGCCTACGGCCGTCCTGCGGTCCCGTTCAAGAACGCCACCCAAAGGCGGGCGACGATCCGGGGTCCGCAGGCACGTACCCGGCGAACCCTGAAACCTGGTTTTTGGTTGCTTCGAGCAACCAGAGTGCAGGGTTGTGGTGGGTTTTCCGAAACTCTCCATGCGCGCACCCATGGGGGATTATCGGGAAACCCACCACAACCCTGCACTTTCGCAGGTCAGAGCGTTTTGGCCCCCTACACAAAACCGCCCTGCACGGGGTTCCGTGCAGGGCGGAGAGGGGGCTGAGTGAAGGGTGGGGTGCGGGCCTACTCGGAGTCCTCCGAATCGTCGCCCGCGAGCATGAGGCCGCGGTAGACAAAACCGGCGCCGGTCTTCTTCTTCTCCCAGCCGCGGGCGGTCATCGACTTGGAGAATTCGACCTCGCTGGTGGCCTGCTCGCCGCTCGCGTGGCACCAGCTCGTCCAGGCGTTGAACAGTTCACGGGCCGGTACTACCGCGTACTGCGACGCGATGGTGCGCTCGTCGAGGAAGCGGCCGAGGTTGTCGCTGGACGCCTTGTACTCCTCAGTCTTCATGCGGACGACCTCCGGCGGCGCGAGGCCCTTCTCCTGGTACTCGTACCAGCCCTGGTACGCCCACTCCAGCACGGCGGGCGCGGCCTTCTTCAACCGGTCCGGCAGGCCGCCGTCGCGCTCCTCCTCCGGGATCACGACGTCGAACGGGACCACCAGGATGCGCCGCCACACGGCCGGATCGTCGCCGGAGACCAGCGGCAGATGGTTCGTCAGCATGATGAGCGTGTGCGACGGGTCGAAGGTGATCGGGTTCTTGTGCATGAGGTTCGCCTCGATCGGGTCACCACCGACCAGCCGCTTCATCGTGGCCTCGGCGAACCGCCGACCCTTCTCCGTCTCGGAGCAGAACGTCAGCCGGGCGCCGCGCAGCCGCATCTTGAAGGCCCCATGCCGCTCGTGCTTCGACTCCATCAGGATCGCCGGGTCCACCTCGATCGCGTAGTCCCCGAAGGCCGCCATCAGGGCGTCGCGCAGCGTGCCCTTACCGTTCGCGCCCGTGCCAGTGAAGATCGGCATGACGTGCTCGGTGACCCGGCCGAGCATGGCGTACCCGAACAGGCGCTGGACGAAGGCCCGCACCTCCTCGTCGGGCAGGATCCGTTCGAGGAACTGCTCCCACTCCTGGGCGCCGGCGACCTCGCCGTCCTCCTCCAGGGGCAGCGCGGCGCCCGCAACCTTGGTGATCAGGTCGGCCCGCGAGCAGGGGGCGATGGTCCCCACGGCGAGGTCGACCGTTCCCTCGGGGGTGTTGAACTTGTACGCGTCCGCGTCCAGGGCCTTCGAGGCCGTCGACATCGGCGCGAGGGACGACGCGATCTTCAGCAGCCCCTCCAGGCCGGAGGCGGACTCGGACTTGCGGACGTCCTTGTACAGGTCGTCGCGCTCGTCGCCGCTCATGTCCTCCAGGGCCTGCAGCGCGTTCTTCACCGTCTTCACGGCGTACGCCATGTCGGCGCGCTGCTCGTCGAGCAGCCAGCGGGACTCATCCCACTCGTGCCAGCCCAGGCCGTGGACGAACCGGAGCTTGTTGCCGTGCTCCTCGATGAACCGCTCCGCCATCCGAAGCTGGCCACGGTGCTGGATCTTGCGCGTGGGCCGCGGCCGCCGGACGGCTCGGGGACGGTCGGTCGTCGTCGGGGCGGCGGAGGAGCCAGCCCACATGTCGTCGTCGGGCGCCGTGTCGCGCGCTGCCGGGACACTCATGCGACACCCCCGATCATGCCAGCATTACCGCCAGCGGAAATGCTGGCGGGAACGCGCGACGCAAGTGGGGTTGAGCAGGTAGAACCGGAACGCATTCGAGTCGTACTCCTCGGGTGCCCGGCCCCGGGACGCGCCAACGTCGCCGGGGCCTTCATCAGTGCCGAGGGGATGTGTACGTACTCGGTGGGGCTAACGTCGCGTCCTCTCATGCGGCACCGCCGCGGTGGGCAGTCGGCATGTAGCGCGGACGCTTCAAGCCCGCCCGCATACCCGAGCCCAGGGTCTTCTCGATCTCGTGCGCGTACTCCGTGCCGAGCCCGGCCGCCGTCGCGGCCGCGGTCAGCTCCTCCTCGGCGACGACCTGGTCCAGGAGGCCGGCGGCGACGAGCTGCCCCGCGCGGTACGCCGCCTTGTTGAGCCGGTCGTTGCGCCCGGAGTGCGGAGCCATCGACGCCAGGTCGCTGCACTCGGAGCGCAGGATGCCGGTCGCCCACCGCTCCTCGCGGGTACCGCCGCTGCTCAGGGCCCGCAGCCGGGCGTCGATCTCAGCCCGGCTCACACCCGCCCCCGCTTTGGATGGCGTAGGTGATGTGGTGATCAGGGTCAGCAGCCAGTCCGGCAGGACCGCAGGCTCGGTGATGCCGTTCTCAAGGACGTACGGCTTGCCGTCGATGACGGAGCCGATCCCCACCACGTAGCCGCCGGCCGCGCGAGTGTCGATCTGCCACCCGATCGTCCGGGCAGTGTTGCGGACCCGCAGATCGGAGGGAGCGCGGTAGATGAGGTGGCGGCCGCCGCTCGGGGTCCGCACGGTCATGGTCGGCGTGATCTCGGCGCCGGGGGTGCGGTCGACGAGCGCGACGAACATCGTGCTGCCGTCGACGACCCCGGCCTCGGCGAACTCGGCGGGCGGGAGAGCGTCGTCCTCGTGCGGGACGTCGAGGTCGATCGCGATCAACCCGGAGGGACCGCAGGCGACGCCGATGTTGAAGGGGGCCCGAGACCACGTCCGCTCGATCAGCTCGGGGTCGCGCGTCGCGCGGGTCTCCCAGTTCGACCAGAGGGGCGCTTTGTCGCCGACGAGCAGCGGGTGGACATAGAAGCCGAGGTCCGCGTAGCGGGACGCGGATGCAAGCAGTTGGGCCCGAAGAGTCCGGAATCCATCCGTATTGTGGCTCAGCGCATGTGGCGCAGGGCGGGAAAAGTCTCGTACCCTCATCAGAGAGCGGTCCGTTCGCTCGAACTTCGCCGGAGCCTGGTAACTCCGGCCTTGCAGTACCGCTGAGGCGCCCCGGCCAGGGCGCCTTTTGCGTTTAGGGGCTAATCCTGCCTCTTGATCGGCATATCGGGCAGCTCGTAAATTCCGATCTGCCGGTTGAGTCCTGAAATGAGTCCCAGAGACTCGGAAAAGTCGGCGGTCATGGGGGCGAGTCGTCGAGTCCGTGGGCTGACGAGGTTGGGGGGCGCTGGGCGGCCCACCCGGAGACGACCTCGGGATCGGCTGAGGTCCGGACGTGGGTGAATCCGTGGGCGAGGTAGTAGGCGTGGAGCCGGGGGTTGGTGGTCCAGGCGTCGAGTCGGAGCCACTGAGCGCCGGCCTTCAAGGCGCGCTCCCCACACCAGTCGAGGATTCGACCGCCGAGGTCGGCACCGGCGTAGCGCCGGTCGACGCTGAGCTTGTGGACGTACATGGCGTCTTCGGCGCGCTCGTCGGGCGTCCAGAGTCGAGGGTCGGCGTCACGGTCGAGGGTGACCGTCGCAGCGGCGTCAGCGCGGGAGTCCTCCTTGACGATGAACACCTCGCCCTGCCGGATGCTGGCGGTGATGTGGTTGGCGGGGAAGGGCTTCGACCACTGGTCGATGCCGCGCTTGGTCAGCCAGGCCGCCGAGTCAGTACGGAACTTGAGCAGGCGGGGGAGGTCGGCGAGTTCCGCCGGGACGACGATCACTTCGTTTCCACCGACTCGGCGGGAGGCCACTCGCGGGTGCGCTCGAAAATGATCACGTGCCGATCGCCCGGCACGATGTTGATGGTCACCTGCACCGGCTCGTCGTCGAAGGTGAAGGTCGTGACGATGTGCTCGGCGACCGGGGTGCCGGGCCCGAGCTTGAGGCGGGTCACCTCCTCGGGGCGAGGCATCCGCACATAGATCTCGTCCAAGGCCCGGACGAGCGGCTTGCCTAGGTCAGCCAAGACCTGGTTGGTGCCGCGGGCTACGTCTTCGGGGCTCATGAACTCGCTGCCCTGGACGAAGCTCAATCGGACGTAGGAGTCGTTGATGTTGTACGGCTCACCGTCGATGTACCGGGTACGGAGGCGGGCGGCGAGCAGCTCCTCGTCGTCCAGGTTCAACCGCTCCTTGACGGTGGCCGGTGGCCGGACGATCGACACCTGGATGTCCTGGGAGGGCTGGCGCCCGTTGCCCTCGTCCTCGAGGAGCTGGGTGAAGATGTCGAGGTTCGGGGCCTTCTGCCGGAACTCCTGCTGAGGGCGATAGATCATCGGGTGGATATCTCGCACGAAGTGCCCGAGGGGCCGGCGGCTCACGATGAGCCCTTCGTTGACGAGAGCGGCCAGTCCCTGACGCACGGTGTACCGGGTCGCCGCGTACTTCTCCTGCAGCTCAGCCTCGGTCGGAAGCTGACTCCCGGGTGGCCTTGTGCCATCAGCGATCTCGGCGCGGAGGTCATCCGCGACGCGCTGGTAGATCGGCGTATTCGTCCTCATGGCGTCTATGTGTACCTCGATGATCGCCCATTGTCCAGTCAATGCGAACTCTTCAAACGATGGGCTTGACGTTCGACTCCGGACAGTGCATGGTCATTCACGGCAGCGACATTGTCCAGTCAATGCGAATGGGCAAGCAATGCGCTACATCACGCTGCCCGCAGACACGAAAAACGGCCCTCTCGGGTGATCTGCCAGGACCGCCGAGAGAGCCGCCGGAGGCCGTACCAACGAAAGGAACACGACCCCACATGAACACCATCGTCGCTGGTCAGAGGATCGTTACGGCTGCTGAGTTCGCCGAGGTGGCGATGGGCTTCGACCAGCCCATCGTGAAGGCGCCGGCCGCCCGGGTGTTCGTCCCGGGCCCCGCCGACCTGGAGGACTTCGCGGAGTTCGTCGAGGAGGTCACCGACCCCTCCGGCTCCGTGGTCGACGCCGAGAACGCCCTGCACTACCGGAGCCTCACCGCGAACGTCACGGCCCTGTCCCGCCGCCGGGCGCGCGTCACCTTCCCGAAGGCGGTGGCCGCGTGATCACCGTCGACGCCCGCTTCGCTTTCCTGCTCTCCCTGCTGCCCCTGATCCTCGGTCGCCTGCGCATGGTCGCGGCGCTGGCCGGTGGCGGGTGGCTGGTCGGGATCGAGCTGTCCCCGCTCTCCCGCGTCGGCCTCCTCCTGGTCGCCGTCGCCGTCATCGTCGTCGACACCCTGCTGACCAACCCCGCGACGTACGGGACCACGGCCCCGGCCGCTGGAGCGGGCGCCGGTCGGTCGGCCGGCCACCGGATGGGAGCGGCTGCCTGATGGCCACCATCACGAAGACCACGGTCAAGACGACCCGCCCGAGCCGCCTGACCTTGCGCGGCTGGATGAACCTGCGTGACCTGGTCGCCGCCGCGTGCGGGGCCTGGGCCGCGATCGGCGGATGGCACGAGACGCACGACGTCACCACCACGGCGACTCGGTTCGCCGTCGTGTACGTCGGGGTCCTCGTCGTCGCCGCCATCTCGAACTCGAAGGGGGCGAAGTGAGCTACCGCCAGGACATGCGCGAGGACCGCGCTGCCGAGCGTGAGCAGGATCGCCAGGACAAGAAGATGCGGATCGAGGCGCAGCTCGAAGCGCAGCGCATCGCCGCCGCCGACGAGCGTGAAACCGCCCGGATCGCGGCGGAGCAGAAGCGCGAGGACGAGCGGCTCGCCGCCGAGCAGAAGCGCCTCGACGAGGAGGCGGCCGCCGAGAAGGCCCGCAAGGACGCCGAGGCCAAGCGCCGCCAGGAGCTGCAGGACAAGCGGCAGCGACAGGCGGACAAGGCCCGCGCGAAGGCGGCCCGACAGGCGAAGCGCGCGAAGCTGCTGGGCTGGCTGAACCAGAACCCGGCGACCGTGTTCGTCGCGTACGTGATGGTCGCGGCCGTGGTGCCCGCCGTGCTCTCGCAGGTCGGCGCGCTCGCCGACTCCGGAGTCATGGGCATCCTCGCCGTGCTGCTCGCCTCGATGCTGGAGGGCGGCGCCTGGGCGCTGGTCTTCCTCGGCAAGGAGGCGGAGGCCAAGGGCCGCGAGACCTGGAAGTACCGGCTCGCCGGATGGCTGACCTCGGCGGCCGCGGGCGGCGTGAACTTTTGGCACTGGATGGCGGCCGCGCCGCTGTGGGTCGCCTTCGTGTTCGGCGGCAGCTCGCTGTTCGCCTTCTTCATCTGGGACCTCAAGACCCACGGCTCGGACGGGCCGACCCGGGCGGAGCGGCGTGAGGCGAAGCAACGCCGGCGCCACGACCGCAAGCGGCGCCGCCACCACAAGGACGTGGCGAAGCAGGCGGACCGGCTGTGGTCGGCCGTGCCGTACGGGACGCTCACCGAGGCCGACGCGTTCGCGGCGGCGTGGGAGATCGTCCACGGCACCGAGCTGGGCATGACGCCGACGATGTACGCGGCCGCCACCGCCGCCCGGCTCAAGGTCGGCGAGGCGTTCCGGGTCGCCGAGGAGTCCCGCCCCGACCTGATCCGCGCGGGCCTCCTCGCCGGACTCCACAGCCCCCTCTCCAAGGGCCTGGCGGAAGGCTCTCCGGTCCTGGGACGGCTCGTCTCGGCGGGGGCCCGCAGCGGGGACGCTGAGGGGCCTGGAGGCCAAGCGGGAATTGGGTCGTACGGCTCCGGGCGATCTTCTGACGCCAGCGGAAACGCTGACGAAAACGCCAGCGGAAACGGAAGCGGGAACGCTGGCGGGAACACCCGCCGGAAGGGCCGCACGGAACAGGAGCTGGAGACCCTGCTCCCCCAGGCGCACACCGTCGCGAACGACCTCGTCGCCGAGGGCAATCCGATCTCCGCAGCAGCGTTCGCGAAGCGGATGAAGATCCGGCGCGAGGACGGCATGTGGCTGCGGGACCGGGTCGTCGCCGAGCGCAAGCTCCGGCTGATCGACGGAGACGCCGACACCGCGAAGGGGGCCTGACCATGAGCCGCAAGCCTGCGATCCGCGACGCCGAGCCGCACGTGATCGTCTCGCACGGAGCCGATTTTTTCGGCGAGGACCGGCACCCGACCCGTGAGCTGACCGCGCTCGTCGACTACGTGCAGAACTCGGTCGCCTACGCCGACCGCAAGACAATCGCCCCGCTCGTCGCGCTCCTGGAGGCGCCGGCCGCCGCGAGCTTCAAGGCCGCCGAGGCCGACCGGCTCTCCGAGCAGCTGCTCAAGGTCGCCCGCACCCC